>NZ_CP034893.1:2426-3264 GCF_005083565.1 Buchnera aphidicola (Acyrthosiphon lactucae) | reverse complement strand
CTTTATTTAAACTCTCTTTGACTTCATCTTCAGGTATTGAATTAAAAACAACACCAGCACCTGCTTGGATTGTTGCAATATTATTTTCTACGTAAGCTGATCGTATTGTTATGCAGGTATCTAAATTTCCTGAATCAGTAAAATAACCTATAGCCCCCATAACTCCCTCTACCCTCTTTTTCATATTCAGCTATCAGTTCATCGCACGGACTTTAGGTGCTCCAGTTAGTGTTCCCATATTCATACAAGATGAGTATGCATGCAGCGCGTCTAGTTCTTTTCTTAACTTTCCTACGACCTTCGAAACCCAAATGCATTACATGTGAATATTTATCAACTTTAACTAAATCTGACACGTATCTGGAACCGGGTTCACAAATACGCGCCAGATCGTTTCGGGCTAAATCTACCAACATTAGATGTTCAGCAAGTTCTTTATGATTCGTTCTCATTTCAAGTTCTATTCTACTATCTAAATCTAAATCTAGGATTCCATCTTTTTTTCTTCCTCTGGGTCTCGTCCCAGCTATCGGATAGAGTTCAATTTGTCTCGTCTTTTGATCATATTTTAGAGAACTTTTAGGAGATGCACCAAACAGTATAAAACTTTTATTTTGCATGAAAAACATGTAGGGGCTGGGGTTGCTTATTTTTAGTTCTTGATAAGCTGCTAATGGGTTATTGCAGGGTAAAAAAAATTTTCGAGAAGGTACAACTTGGAAAATTTCCCCTTTTTGAATTAATATTTGTAATTTTTTTATTATAGATGAATATTGAAAATCAGTCATATTTGAAGTCAATTTAATTTTTAAATTTACTTCTTTTTTGGGGATGGGAA
>NZ_CP034893.1:979-2297 GCF_005083565.1 Buchnera aphidicola (Acyrthosiphon lactucae) | reverse complement strand
AACAACCCTCTAAAAAACATTGCTTTGTTTATTTTTTTTGTGTTTTTAAAAATTTTCATAACAAATCTAAAAATATCAAAAATTGATAATGAAACAATTTTTTTGTCTTCATCTATGTTTTTTTTGATAGGTGGAAAAGTAAAGATAATAGCATTATTTTGTTCGGAAATTTTTATTTTTTCATTAGTATTTTTTTTAAAATAGATATTATATTTGCTCCGTTAAGAGAAAGAGCGGTTATACTCACTAAATTTTTTAGGGCAGATGCTCGTATTACGTCATCGATAATATGTTTTCTAAATCATTTTTTTTATTAACTTCTGCTGTTTTAAAAGTAATAATGTTTCTGATCTTGATCCACAAAGATAATTAAAAATTCTTGTGGGATCAGGATAATAATTAGCCTGTTTTTGAATAATTTCAATTTTATATCGGCTGTTTTTCATTAATTCAGATCTCTTTCTTAATCAAAAAAATTTTCTTTAATTTTCTTTTATAATAACTAATTTATTGAATTAAAGCAAGATTATCCTTTTTTATTTTTTTAAAAAAAGCACATAAAATATTTAAGTATATAATAAATATATTAAATAAAAATGATACTAATACGTAATTGATATAAAAAAAGAACAATAATTACAATTATATACCCATATATATTTGTTTTTTCTTTTTAGTTTTTTTAAAAGAATATAAAAATCTTTAATTTCAATTAATTATTTTTTTAATATTTTTTTATGTGATGCCACCATAGTTAAAAGACATACTTCCCTAGATATACAAAACTTATCCCCAGACTTATGAACATGTTATCAACATCTACTTTATACATATTAAAAAAAAATTTTGTGTATAAAAAACATAGAGTTATGTTACTAAAAGTTGAATAAATATAAATTTTTATATTTTTTTAGAGTAAACTTATACACAGAAACTTGTGGATAACTTTTTTGTAAAAAGATTTAAATTTTTTGTCTATGTTTTCTTCAGTAGCCCCTATAAAATTTTTTCCATAAATATTTTATTTTTGATATGTTCAATTTTTATATCAGTTTAACTTCTTATTTTTCGTAAGTATTAACTATTTCTTTATACGTCATTGAAATGTGTACTTCACAGTCTAATGTTTTCAGAGATAAGCTTACTTAAATCTCTTCAACTATATTTGTAACAAATTTATTGAACAGGGTAATTGAGTAATTTTTTTTGATGATGTGGGATGCCATGCCGACTCATTATTTTGTATATAATTTTGCTAATGGTGAATGTATTTTGAGAGAGATGGTATAATTTTATTGGGTTTAGGAAGCTGAAAGAT
>NZ_CP034893.1:0-946 GCF_005083565.1 Buchnera aphidicola (Acyrthosiphon lactucae) | reverse complement strand
ACTAGATAGGAGCAGTTACCCATTAATGTCTCTTGTCTTCGGTCATATATTCCCACTCAGATGACCAGTAAATTTTAATAGATTTTTGTATTTGTTTTAAGTTCTATTCAATTTGGTTTTTGTTATTAGGTTTCTTCAGTTGACCTAATGTAAAAAAAAAGATGGTTTCGCTTTAAACAAATTTCACCTCCAAAAATGGATTTTTTCATTTAAATTGCATAAAATATATCATCTAATGTTTTTGATGTGCAAATATATTTAGATGTTTCATCATAAATTTCTATAATATAAGAATTTTCAGTTTTTTAAAAAAAATAGATCGGAAAATTTAAAATAATGACATATTTAGTACAATATATTTGTACCTTTTTTATTGTGCCTATTTTGTAATATATTTTAAAGCTGCCCAATCGATAATTTTTTCTAATATTTGGTCACCACAAGTAGTCAAAATAGATTCCGGATGAAATTGGAAACCACACACTCGATCTAAGTTATTTCTCACAGACATAATCATTTCTTTAAAGTAAGAGTTGATGATAAAATTTTTTGGAATTTTATTACAAACTAATGAATGATATCGAGCAACAGGTAATGGTTGAGATATGTCTTTAAACATCTCTAAACCATCATGGTTGATTAGTGATACTTTACCATGGAATATTTCACCTGCATAACCAATCACCCCGCCGTAAGCTTCTACAATTGCTTGATGACCTAAACAAATTCCTATTATTGGAACATTACCCCTAACTTTTTTTATTAAATCTAACATACATCCAGCATTTTGAGGCAAGCTGGGTCCAGGCGATAAAATTAAAATAGGATTTTTTAATTTTTTTAGAGAATTTAAAATAATATTAATATTTACTGTGTTGCGATAAATTAAAACATTATTTTCTTGATTCCTAAGCTGTTCTACAAGATTATAGGTAAACGAATCTAT
>NZ_CP034892.1 GCF_005083565.1 Buchnera aphidicola (Acyrthosiphon lactucae) | reverse complement strand
TATTGTATAAATTTATTTATGGAATAAAAAAGTTTACTAAACCTACAGCGATCGAGAAAAAAATTATGAATTCTAAAGTTATTATTTTTGATACTACACTACGTGATGGAGAACAAGCATTACAAGCAAGTCTTAGTGTTAAAGAAAAATTAAACATTGCGCTAGCATTAGAAAAATCTGGAATAGATATCATGGAAATAGGATTTCCTATTTCATCTCCTGGAGATTTTAAATCAGTTCAAACTATATCTAAAAAAATTAAAAATAGTCGGATATGCAGTTTAGCGCGTTGTGTAGAAAAAGATATTGATATAGCTGGGGAGGCAATGAAGTCATCTAAATCTTTTCGAATTCATATTTTTTTAGCTACTTCAACGCTTCATATGAAATCAAAATTAAAAAAAAATTTTAATGAAATAATAGATATGGCTATTTATTCAGTAAAGAAAGCTTTACGTTACACAGATGATATCGAATTTTCTTGTGAAGATGCTAGTAGAACTACTATGGATAATTTATGTCGTATTGTAGAAAAATTAATAAAAGCAGGTGTAAAAACAATTAATATTCCCGATACAGTAGGATATACGATTCCTAATGAACTGTCGTTTATTATTAAAAATTTATTTGAGAGGGTACCTAATATTCATAAATCTATAATTTCAGTACATTGTCATGATGATTTAGGAATGGCTGTAGGAAATTCAATATCAGCGATACAGGCAGGCGCTAGACAAATAGAAGGTACTATAAATGGAATTGGTGAAAGAGCTGGAAATACAGCATTAGAAGAAGTAATTATGGCTATTAAGGTAAGAGAAGATATTTTAGGTCTTACTACTAATATAAATCATAAGGAAATTTATCGTACTAGCCAAATTATTAGTCAAATTTGCAATATGCCAATTCCCTCTAATAAAGCTATAGTAGGTAGTAATGCATTTGCACATTCTTCTGGTATTCATCAAGATGGAGTTTTAAAAAATAGAAAAAATTATGAAATTATAGAACCTAGTAGTATTGGTTTAAAAGAGGTGAAATTTAATTTAACTTCTCGGTCGGGGAGAGCTGCAGTAAAACATTATATGGATCAAATGGGGTATGAAAGAAATGACTATAATATAGATGAACTTTATACCTCTTTTTTAAAGCTAGCTGATAAAAAAGGTCAAGTTTTTGATTATGATTTAGAAGCATTAGCATTTATTAATAAACAACAAAATGAATTAGAATATTTTTCTCTAGAATTTTTTAGCGTACAATCTATTTCTAATGGTTTATCTACTGCTTCAGTTAAATTATCATGCGGGGGTGAAATACATACTGAATCATCTACAACAAGTAATGGACCAGTTGATGCTATTTATCAAGCATTGAATAGAATTGTATGTTTTCCTATTATACTACAAAAATTTCAACTTGTAGCGAAGGGAAAAGGTAAAGATGCATTAGGTCAAGTAGATATTTTAGTTGAACATAAAAAAAGAAAATTTCATGGAATGGGTTTAGCTACTGATATTATTGAATCATCAGCTCAAGCAATGATTAATGTATTAAATAATATATGGAAAGCAAAACAAGTGAATAAAAAATTAAAAAGTTTAAAAAAAATTTAAAAAATTAGTATATTTTAAAAAAAATATTATTTTTTAATTTTAATCAAAAGAGAAAAAATTTTTTATGAAAAAAAAATATCGCATTGCAGTATTACCTGGTGATGGCATCGGTCCTGAAGTTATGCAAGAAGCATATAAAATCTTAAATATTTTACAGAATAAATTTTTTCTATCTTTAGAAATAAAAGAATTTAATATTGGTGGAGTTGCAATTGATTGTGAAGGCATTGCTTTACCAAAGACTACATTATTAGGATGTGAAAACTCTGATTCAATTTTATTTGGTTCTGTTGGTGGTAAAAAATGGGATAAACTTCCAATAGAAAAACGTCCAGAAAGAGCTTCTTTATTACCCCTAAGAAAACATTTTAATCTTTTTTCTAATTTAAGACCAGCTAAATTGTATTCAGAATTAAAATTTTTATCTCCTCTTCGTTCTGATATTATAAAAAATGGTTTTGACATTTTGTGTATTAGGGAATTAACAGGTGGAATTTATTTTGGGAAGCCTAGGGGTATTATAAAAGATAATGATGTTAAATATGCTTTTGATACAGAAATTTATCATGAATATGAAATTGTTCGTATTGCTCATTTAGCTTTTAAAATAGCACGTTTAAGAAAAAATAAAGTGTGTTCTATAGATAAATCAAATGTTCTTCAGAGTTCTATTTTATGGAGAGAAATAGTTGAAGATATTTCTAAAAAATATCCAGATGTTCATTTATCTCACTTGTATATTGATAATGCTACTATGCAGATTATTAAAAATCCTAATCAATTTGATATATTATTATGTTCTAATCTTTTTGGAGATATTATTTCTGATGAATGTGCTATGATTACTGGTTCAATTGGAATGTTACCATCAGCAAGTTTAAATGAAAGAAATTTTGGATTATATGAACCTGCAGGTGGTTCTGCACCTGATATAGCAGGTAAAAATATTGCTAATCCTATTGCTCAAATTCTTTCACTATCCATGTTGGTTAGATACGGGATGAATTTAAATAAAATAGCAGATAAAATTGATGAAGCTGTAAATTGTGTATTAAAAAAAGGTTATAGAACTGCAGATATTTCTAATAATAATTGTTTTTTAAAAACTAATGAAATGGGTGATGCTATTGCTAATTCTTTAATTAATGGTAAATAAAAATGAAGAAAACATTATATGATAAAATATATGATTCACATATTGTTTATAAAGATAAAAACAATACATCTCTTATATATATAGATTTACATTTGCTTCATGAAGTTACATCACCTCAGGCTTTTGATTCATTACGCGATAAAAACCGTAAGGTTAGACAGCCTAAAAAAACTTTTGCTACAATGGATCATAATGTTTCTACAACAAGTAAAGATATTAATGCATCAGGTTCGATGGCACAAAGACAGATGAAACAATTAATTAAAAATTGTAATGATTTTAATGTAGCATTATATGATATAAATCATCCTAATCAGGGAATAGTGCATGTTATTGGTCCTGAGCAAGGGATGACTTTACCTGGTATGACAATTGTTTGTGGTGATTCACATACATCTACTCATGGTGCATTTGGTGCATTAGCTTTCGGGATTGGTACTTCAGAGGTAGAACATGTTCTTGCAACTCAAACATTAAAACAAAAACGTTTTAAAAATATGAAAATAGAGATTACGGGTAAGATGCAAAAATATGTTACTGCAAAGGATGTAATTTTATTTATTATTGGAAAATTAGGTTCATCAGGTGGTACAGGATATATAATTGAATTTTGTGGTGATGTCATTGAAAAAATGAACATGGAAGAAAGAATGACAATTTGTAATATGGCAATTGAAATGGGTGCAAAATCAGGTTTAATAGCACCAGACGAAATTACATATTCATATCTAAAAAATAAAATGTATTCCCCCTATGGAAGTTTTTGGGAAAAATCATTAAATTTTTGGAAAAACTTAAAATCTGATAAAAATGCTTTTTTTGATAAGATATTAAAAATAAATATATCAAATCTTTCGCCGCAAATCACTTGGGGGACAAATCCTGATCAGGTAATTTCAATTGATCAAAAAATACCTAATTTTAATAGTTTTAATAACTTGATAAAAAAAGATTTAGCAAAATCTGCTTGTAAATATATGGGTTTAAGTGAAGGTACTTATTTAACTAATATTACTATTAATAAAGTTTTTATTGGTTCTTGTACTAATTCGCGAATAGAAGATTTAAGAGCAGCTTCTACAATAATTAAAGATAAGAAGATTTCTAGTAATGTAAAAGCTATTGTTGTACCTGGATCAGGTTCAGTAAAGAAAAAAGCTGAAAATGAGGGATTAGATAAAATTTTTATTAACGCAGGATTTGAATGGCGTTTACCTGGTTGTTCTATGTGTTTAGGTATGAATAAAGATAGATTAATTGATGGTGACCGTTGTGCTTCTACTAGCAATCGAAATTTTGAGGGTCGTCAGGGTAGGGGGGGTCGTACACATTTGGTAAGTCCTATTATGGCTGCTGCAGCGGCTATACATGGTAGATTTTTTGATGTTAGAAATTTAGATGATAGTGAGAGTAATTAAAAATGTTTAAATTTACTGGTCATACTGGTGTTGTTGTTCCCCTAGATATATCTAATATAGATACTGATATTATTATTCCTAAACAGTTTTTAAAAAGAGTAAATAAAATTGGATTTGGTAAATATTTATTTCATGATTGGCGTTTTCTTGATACAAATCAGTTAGTAAAAAATAAAGAATTTATTTTAAATAAAGAAGTTTATCGAAACGCAAGTATTTTGTTAACTAGGGAGAATTTTGGCTGTGGATCATCGAGAGAACATGCTGTTTGGTCTTTATTAGATTATGGTTTTAAAATAATAATTGCGCCTAGTTTTGCGGATATTTTTTATAGTAATAGTTTTAATAATAAACTTTTGTTAATTACTTTAAGTGAAAATGAAATTACTTGTCTTTTTGATATTGTTAAAAATCAAATAGGAATTAATTTTAATATTAGTTTAATCGACAAAACTATTACTGTAAATAAAAAAGTTTTTTTATTTGAATTAGATGATTATTATCGTTTTTTTTTATTGAATGATTTGGATAGTATTGATTTAACTATGAAGCATTTATCTGATATAAAAATTTATGAGAAGACTATACCTAATTTTCTTTTAAATAGAAGAGATTTTAAAGGTATTTAAAATTTTTTTCTAATGATTTTTCATCTAATCTAGATATTTTTTTCATATCTAAAACAGAAATAAAAATTCTCTTTTCTTCTACCTTGAATTTTTTTGATAAGTTTGGATTTCTTGATAAATAGCTATTTATTTTTGATTGTGGAATTTTATATAAAAAAAATAAAATAAGATAAAAATTATTTTTAAAAAAATAGCGAAATTTTTAAATAAATTTCGCTATTTTTTTAATATTAAAAAAATATGTTTATTTATTTTTTTATATAAGTTTTAAGAATGTTATTTTGCATTTATAGCATAAGAAGCATTTATTAAAAAAAACAAATTGCATTTATTATTTTTTATTCAAAAAAATTCTTGAATTAATATTTTTTTTTTGGTTGAAAATGAGAAATTTGTCTTTTAATAAAAAAAAAAGATATAAAAAAAGAGATTGGATGATTTTTAAAAAAGAGAGGCCCTACGAGTAAACGCATTACAAAAAGGGGTAAATTTTAAAAAACTATTAGTTATCAGGATATGTGTTTGTAGCTATTTTCCTTAAGTAATAATAACTAATATTAACTTGTTTTTTTAGTCCATTAGGACCTAATTTTGTTAATTCACTAATAGAATATTTGGCTACTAGTGCACGAAGAATTGTTTGTCTGGCTTCTTTTTCATCTAATGAAATTAAACGTTGTGCATTTCTTTTTTTCTTATAAAAAGCATGTTTAGAAATTCTATATTTAAAAATATTTTTAATTTGACTATCTTTAGAACGTCTTTTAGCATCAATCATAGTTATTGGTTTAAAACCTTTACTAATAAGGTTTTTATTTATCCATCCTAATTGTTGTCTTTTAGCATCCATCAATTTTTTTTCAGAAATCCCAAATAGCATAAAAAATAATGGAGTAAGTGTAATCATTTTAGGCATATAATTACCTAATATTTTATCCCATGTTTTTTTACAAGTAACAAAACCCATTGGTTCCATAAAATCAGTAATTAATCTAGAAGCACGAGTAATCGATTTATTACCTGCTTTAGATAAAGTAGACAAACCACATTCATCAGATAATTGTTCAACAGATGCTTGAACTAAATCGGAAGAAATATTAAAATGGTAAATCATAGCTAGTACCATAGCTCTCATCGCACATGCTCGATGTTCATTTAATCTTCTAAATCTCTTTAAGGGTGACCCAATTTTAATATTTTTAATTTGTAATATATAATTTAGCTCACATCGAGCGACATCTATTTCTGATGCTCTTTTCATTGCGTAACAAATAAAAGAAGGTCTACGCTTATTGTTTTTAGGTGGTGTAAAAAGTGGATTAGGATTATTTATGTAGCATTTTCTTGATATCATAACATGATACCTAAAAAGTAGATGGTTGATTTTTTCATATATTTACAAAAATAAAATTTTTTTATTTACATCATTTTAATATTTTATAAATTTTTTATCTTTGAGAATATATACTTTACTTTTATTTTTTTTTATGAATAAAATATAATTATAAACAGAAAAGATATTTTTAACATAAATTTTAACTATTTTCAATAATAACTTATTAAAATTTTTAAAAAATTAAGATATTTTTTAATGATATAAAAATATTTTTATAAATTTAATTTACATTCTAAAAAACTATTTAGGTAAAAAAATGGAAAAAATTATTGAAAAGGGTATATATGCTTCTCGTTGGTTAATGTTTCCTGTATATGTAGGTTTATCATTTGGATTTATATTATTAACATTAAAATTTTTTCAACAAATAGTATTTATTATGCCCGATATTGTAGCTATGTCTGAATCAGGTTTAGTTTTAGTAGTTTTATCATTAATTGATATTGCATTAGTAGGTGGATTATTAGTAATGGTAATGTTTTCAGGATATGAGAATTTTATTTCTAAAATGGATATACAAGATAATCAAAAAAGATTGGGATGGATGGGGACTATGGATGTAAATTCAATAAAAAATAAAGTAGCATCATCAATAGTTGCAATATCTTCTGTACATCTTTTACGTCTTTTTATGGAAGCAGAAAAAATATTAGATAATAAAATTATGCTATGTGTTATAATTCATTTGACTTTTGTATTATCTGCTTTTGGAATGGCATACATTGATAAAATGAGCAAAAAAAAAGATGTTCTTCATTAATTATTTTTATAAAATCAATAAAAATTTGAAATTTTTTTATATTAATGTTATATATTTTAAAATATTTAATATTTAAAATAGTAAATTATTATTAGAATCTTTCTTTTAAAAAAATTATTTTTTATCCTTTAATCAAGTGTATTTAGTGCCTAGAAAAAATTATATATATAATCCTAAACCATTTTTTAATCCGTCTAAACCCGAGAGAAAAAAATCTAAATTTATTTTTTATGCAATGAAAAAAGCATCAGAAATAGACGTCTCTAGAAGCAAGTTAAACTATACTTTACTACCTATAGATCCTAAAACTGGTAATGTTTTAACTCGATTTAGACGACTAAATAAACATCGAGCATGTGCTATGAAAGCTATAGTACTTGCCATGTTATATTATTTTAATATTGATACTAAATTAGTTGAAGCTTCTATTGAAAAATTGGCAGACGAATGTGGATTATCTACTTTATCAGATTCTGGTAATAAATCGATTACTCGTGCTTCACGTTTGATAACTGATTTTTTAGAACCAATGGGTTTTGTTAAATGTAAAAAAAATAAAAGTAAATCAATTAGTAATTATACACCTAAAAAAATTTTTTTAACTCCTATGTTTTTTATGTTATGTAAAATTCCACAATCAAAAATAAATAGCTATTTATCAAGAAATTCAAACTTATCAAAAAAATTCAAGGTAGAAGAAAAGAGAATTTTTATTTCTGTTTTAGATATGAAAAAAATATCTAGATTAGATGAAAAATCAGCTAGAAAAAAAATTTTAAATGCCTTAATCAATTACTATTCTGCTAGTGAGCTAACTAAAATAGGTCCTAGAGGTCTTAAAAAAAAGATAGATATTGAATATAGTAATTTGTGTAAGTTATATAAAAAAAACCATAAATAAATTTATACAATA